>NZ_JBHZDH010000003.1:131162-180343 GCF_042755925.1 Lysinibacillus sp. NPDC059133
TTCCTAGGGGCGTCCAGCCTCCACTCCAATCAACTTATACACACGACATACTTTTTAACAAAATGTCATCCCTAGATTTCGTTGAAAGACCGCAATTACTTCTTTACTATAAGAAAAGCTCTAGTGCAAATAGTTGCACTAGAGCTTTTTATTATAGATTAAAGAACACTTGCATGCCCTTTGTAAATAACACCCGTTTCAGCATCCATTGTAATTTCTTGACCGTGGCGAATTAAAGTAGTGGCTTCTTTTACTCCAACGATAACAGGGATCCCAAGGCTTAGTCCTACAACTGCTGCATGACTTGTAAGCCCACCCTCTTCCGTAATCAGACCGATACAATTTTCAAGTGCTGGCATCATATCACGATCTGAACCAACCGTTACTATAATGCATCCGTCTGTGTCATAAGCTAGTGCCTCTGCTGCATTTTTAGCAACAACTGTTTTACCTACTACAGAAGCTTTACCGATTCCTTGACCACGAGCTAATAAATCGCCGATGATGTGTACCTTCATTAAGTTAGTAGTACCTGCTTCACCTACTGGTACACCTGCTGTAATGACAACTGCATCACCATGCGTTACAAATCCATGTTTCAAGCTTTCATCAACAGCTAGCTCTAAAATTTCATCTGTTGTCGTAACACGTTGACAAACAACTGGGAATACACCCCAAACTAGTGTTAATGCGTGAGCTGTATTGGCAGAACCCGTTACAGCGACAATCTGTACACCAGGGCGATATTTCGCAATCATTCTAGCCGTATTACCACTTTCTGTTGGCGCAAGTACTGCCTTTACGCCTAAGTTAATCGAAGTGTATGCTACTGCCTGAGAAATCGCCTCCGTCATATTTGCCTCTTTTTCACGACTACGTGTAGAGACGATTGCCTTATAGTCTAATGAATTTTCTGTACGCAGTGCGATTTTATTCATTGTTTGTACGGACTCTACTGGATACAGCCCTGCTGCAGTTTCACCAGAAAGCATAATTGCATCTGTACCATCAATAATTGCGTTTGCTACGTCACTAGCCTCTGCTCGTGTCGGACGTGGATTACGCTGCATCGAATCTAGCATTTGTGTAGCTGTAATAACTGGTTTACCTACTTGATTACATTTTAAAATTAATTTCTTTTGTACAAGTGGTACTTCTTCTGCTGGGATTTCTACACCGAGGTCACCACGTGCTACCATTAATCCATCTGAAACTAAGATGATTTCATCGATATTATCGACACCCTCTTGGTTTTCGATTTTCGGGATAATTTGAATGTGGCTACCGCCATTTTGTTCAAGTAATTCTCGGATTTCTAGTACATCCTTTGCTCGACGAACGAACGAGGCTGCAATAAAGTCAACACCTTGCTTACTACCGAATAGAATGTCCTGTGCATCTTTTTCTGTAATTCCAGGAAGTTGTACAGAAACACCTGGAACGTTAACACCCTTTTTATTTTTTAAGACACCTGCATTTTCTACAATCGTATGAATAAGACCTTTTTCCATATCTTTTGCTAATACGCGTAGTTGAATTAGTCCATCATCTAATAAAATAATGGAGTTTTGTTCAACGTCTTCGATTAAATGATCATACGTTACAGAGAAGCTTGACTCCGTTCCTTCCACTTCAGTCATTGAAATATCAATGACTTGCCCTGCTGCTAAATGCAATTCTCCGTTTTTCATATTGTGTGTACGAATTTCAGGGCCTTTTGTGTCGAGTAAAATCCCAACTGGTTTCCCTAATTTTTGTGCTACTTCGCGAATTAAATTAATACGTACTTCATGCTCCTCATGGGAACCATGCGAAAAGTTTAAGCGGGCAACATTCATACCTGCTTCAATTAGTTTCTCTAAAATTTCTGGTGACTCACTTGCTGGACCAATTGTACATACGATTTTTGTTTTTCTCATTTTCTGCCCACTCCGTTTTTATAACAAATTATATTGATAGTTCTTTCATTAAAGTATATAAGCTTACATCTGCCTCATGATTTTTTTCGAAAGCCTCTGGCATATCATAGTCGATCACTTGATGATTACGGATACCTACCGCCCTGCCAGACTTCCCTTCCATTAGCAATTCAACTGCATGTGCACCGAATTGACTCGCTAGAACACGATCACGCGCAGTAGGTGAACCACCACGTTGGATATGTCCAAGAACAGAAACACGCGTTTCTTTTCCTGTTTTTTCATATAATAGCTTTGCCAATTCGTTACCAGACATGACACCCTCAGCGACGATAATAATGCTATGCTTTTTCCCACGAGCTGCACCACGGTCTAAGCGTGCCACAATATCATCCAAATTATAATCTTCTTCTGGAATTAAAACTGTTTCAGCTCCAGCTGCAAGACCTGCCCATAAAGCAATGTCCCCTGCATCTCGCCCCATCACCTCAACGATAAAGGAATTTTCATGGGAAGTTGCTGTATCGCGGATTTTATCAATGGATTCCACAACCGTATTTAATGCAGTATCGAATCCTATCGTATACTCGGTTCCTGGTACGTCGTTATCAATTGTTCCTGGTACGCCAACAACAGGAAAGCCTTTTTTCACTAAATCCATAGCTCCACGGTAAGAACCATCACCGCCAATAACGACTAGTCCTTCAATGCCAGCTTCACGCATATTGTCAATGCCTCGCTGCTGAACAGCGCCTTCTTTAAATTCGGGACATCTTGCAGAATTTAAATGTGTACCACCACGTTGAATAATGCCACCTACTGAACCTAAATCAAGATTTTCCATACTTCCTTTTATTAAGCCATCATAGCCGTGCTTAATTCCGACAACATCAATTCCATGATATGCTGCCTTACGAACGACTGCACGAATAGCTGCATTCATTCCTGGCGCATCTCCACCACTTGTTAATACCGCAATTTTTTTCATTGTCGAACCTCCTGCAGATACTATTATTATTCACATTAACATGAAAAAACAAACTATGTAAGGGCTCTGAGGCTACAAAAACATAACTTTTACATAAAAAATAAAAAGAATGCGCTTTCACACACTCTTTCTATTTAAAAATATCTGGAATTTAACATTTTCCCCAAAGTTTCGGACGATATTTTTCGCACTATTTATTCTTCCATCATTAGGCTATTAATTTATTGAGGAAACAATTTTTATCTCTTTACGAGCAAATTCACATGTCCAAAAACCTAAAAATGAATTTAAGCTTCTGCATATTGTCCAATCTTTCTGAATTTCTCATAACGGTCTTCAATTAATTGTTCGCCATTTAAAGAATTTAATGCTTTTAGTGTGTCGCTTATACATTCTTTTATAGAAAGTGCTTGCTTCGCTACATTGCGATGAGCTCCACCTGTTATTTCAGGGATAATTCCATCGATAACGCCAAGCTCTTTTAAGTCAGGTGCCGTTATACGCATCGCTTCTGCCGCTTGCTTTCCTAGGCTACCATCACGCCATAAAATCGATGCAGCCCCTTCTGGAGAGATAACCGAATACGTTGAGTTTTCTAACATAAAGACACGATTCGCTACACCTAATGCAATGGCACCTCCACTACCACCTTCTCCAATAACAATAGAAATAACTGGCACTGTTAAACCCGCCATTTCAACGAGATTTCTGGCAATCGCTTCACTTTGACCACGTTCCTCAGCAGCCTTACCGGGATAAGCACCTTTCGTATCAATAAAACAAATAATTGGTCGCTTAAATTTCTCAGCCTGCTTCATTAAACGTAGTGCCTTACGATATCCTTCTGGATGTGGCATACCAAAATTCCTACGAATATTTTCTTTTGTGGATTTTCCTCGCTGGTGTCCAACAATTGTTACTGGCTGACCTTCAAAAAGAGCAATTCCTCCAAGAATAGCCGCATCATCACCAAACGTACGATCACCATGTAACTCAATAAAGTTTTCACACATAGCTTCTATATATTGTAAAGTTGTTGGTCGTTCTGGATGTCTAGCAACCTGTACACGATCCCACGGCTTCATATTGGCATAAATAGATTGTTCTAGCTGTGTTAGGCGTGTTTCAAGCTTTTCGATTTCGCCTGTCATATCTACATCTGCCTCGGTAGCAATCGTTTTTAACTCATCAATTTTTTCACGTAATTGTACTACTGGTTCTTCAAAAGCTAAATTTTTAGACATGTTGCACGCCGCCTTTCGTATGCATTTTTACAAGCACTGCTACTTGGTTTCGTAAATCTTTTCGATGGAAGATTGCATCAAGCTGACCATGCGCTAATAAAAATTCCGCTGTTTGGAAATCACTTGGCAGTTTTTCTCTTACTGTTTCTTCAATGACACGGCGACCAGCAAAGCCAATCAACGCTTGTGGTTCCGCAATATTAATATCTCCAACAGAAGCAAAACTTGCAGAAACGCCACCTGTTGTAGGATGCGTCAAGATAGAAATAAACAATAGTCCTTCATCGTTATGACGTTTTAATGCCACACTTGTTTTTGCCATTTGCATTAATGATAGAATGCCTTCTTGCATGCGCGCTCCACCACTAGCAGTAAAAATAATAAACGGTACACGTAATTCAGTAGCTTTTTCAACGGCAAGTGTGATTTTTTCTCCTACAACTGACCCCATTGAGCCCATACGGAAATGAGAATCCATAATTGCTACAACAATTTCTTCTCCATCCAGAGTACCTAATCCAGTCAGTACAGCTTCGTTCAATCCCGTTTTTTGTTGATCCGCTGAAATTTTTTCTACATAAGCCGGGAAATTCAGTGGATTACTCGTTTGTAAATGATCATCCATTGAAACAAATGATCCTTCATCTAAAAAATCTGCTACACGCTCCTGTGCAGTCATTTTGAAATGATGATCACATTTTGTACATACTTTATGATTTTTTTCTAATTCCTTCGTTAACTGAATATGACGGCATTCTGGACATTTTGTCATGAGTCCTTCTGGAAATCCCTTTTCTTGACCGTCCTCTTTCTTTTTGCTAAATATGCTGCGAATTGCCATGTTTGACTCCCCCTTTGTTGTCTAATTACTTCGTAAAGTCTTCATCCACTGCTCGTAAGCTTGTAATGCTTCTTTTTCATAGCCAAGCTGCATCGATTTCAACATAGTTTGAATGATTATTTTTTCTTCTTCTGTTGAGTTTCGATTTAAACGGTCACCATCATAAGCTGCTAGCTGAAACCAGACTTTTAGTGAAAGACGATTTCCCGCCGTGATGATTATTTCTCGTAATACATCTCGACAATTAATCGTGTCTTCTATCTCTAGCTTTACAAAAAAACTGTCCCACACCGATAGTGTTCGCAGAGTCCCTGTACAACTTATTACGCGAATGGCTTCCTTTTCATGAATTTGTCGCGTTAATTCGACATCCTTTTTTGATTTTTCATCTTCTAATATAAACATCGACAGTATTTCTACGAGCTGATGCTTATGTGTGGAAGCTAGGAACGTACCTCCCCCATGTTTCGTTTCAATAAGACCTAACAATTCTAAGCTTCGCAATGCCTCTCTCACGGAGGATCGCCCGACACCTAGACGCTCTGAAAGGACTCGTTCAGAAGGTAGTTTTTCTCCAGCCTGTATTTCTTCCATTTTAATAAGTTGTCGTAATTGTTGGACGATATCTAAAAACACTTTCTTTTGCTCAGTTTTTTTATCCATACGATCAACTCTCCTTACTATCAATTTCGCCTTGGCAAATTTGCGTTCGTATTTTGAATTGTGCCAAGGCCTGCACGAGGGCCGACACGATGTCGGTCATTTCGGTAATGCCACAAGACGTGGCGTTCTTAGACTGAATTCCTCTATTTCAGTAGAAGTTTGGACACTCACTGAAAAGAAATCACATCCGCAATTCATTTCGTCACCACAAAGGTGAGAGGCTAATACAGAATGAAGATAAAAAGTGGTCTGGCCACTTTTGAACATTGACTATAGCTTACAAAATAACTGTTAAAAAGTAAAGAAAAAACTGCATAAAAAATGTATGCAGTTTCTAAAATTTTCTTCAATTTCATATTCTTTTCGTCGCTTGCGCATGTTTTACTTTCACTTGAGGTTTACCAAAGCGCCTTTCAAGTGTTCCCTCAATGTAAAGCAATTCATCTTCAAGTAACAGCTCTTGAACAAGATGAAAAACCTGTGGGAATAAAGTTACAGATACCGTTCCAAACTCATCCTGAAGCTGAACAAAGGCCATTTGCTCACCTTTTTTTGTGCGTATTTTTTTCACTTCTTCTATCATGCCAATCATTTTTACATACGTTCCGTCACGCGCTTGTTTTAACTCTCGGCACGTACTATTTACTTCATTCCAAAAAGCTCTTTCCTCTGTGACCGGATGGGCTGATATATAAAAACCAAGACTTTCCTTTTCATGTAGCAATTTTTCCTTTTGTGGCATCGCTTCCACTTCCATATACTTTGGCTTACCAAAGCTAAAGGTAGTAGTCGATTCAATATCAATATCCTCAGTTGGTCTTAGCAGTTCTGCATACTTCAAAGCTGCCTCCAATGTCGCTATCAGTACCGCACGATCTTTATCTAAATAATCGAGAGCCCCTGCGAAAATTAAAGACTCCATTACTTTTGGTTTAAAATGCTGTGCACTTAAGGCAACTGCCAAGTCAAACAAATTATCCAATGCTTCTGGCTTCTCTTGGCGTAAGGCGTATACTTTTTCTATAAATGTATAGGGAACACCCTTTATTCCGGATAAGCTATAGCGAATTCCATCCTTCTCAACAGTAAAAAATTTTGTACTTTGTTTTAATGATGGCGGGTAAAACGAAATCCCTTTCTCTTTTGCCTCATTCTCAAGTTGCAGAATTTTTTCCACATTTCCTGTTGCATTTGATAATAACGCAGTATAAAAACTTTGCGGGAAATGTGCCTTTAAATAGGCCATTTGATAGGAAATAACGCTATATGCGACAGCATGACTTTTAGGGAAACCATAGTCTGCAAAGCGTACAATTAATGCATACACTTCTTCCGCCACATGGACGTCAAAGCCTTGCTTCATCGCTCCATCTACAAATGCGGTACGTTGCGCCTCTAATACTTGGCGATTTTTCTTACTTACCGCTCGACGCAATAAATCTGCTTGTCCCATCGTAAATCCAGCCATCACCGAGGCAATTTTCATGATTTGTTCTTGATAAACTATGACACCAAATGTCTCTCGTAAAATGGGCTCTAATGCTGGATGGGGCATAGTAACCGATTCCCTTCCTGCTTTCCGTCTAGCATACATAGGAATAAAATCCATTGGGCCAGGGCGATACAATGCATTGACTGCTACTATATCTAAAAAATGGGTTGGTTGAATATCACGTAAAGCTTGCTTCATACCTTCCGATTCTAATTGAAAAATCCCTAATGTATCTCCCATTTGAAGAAGTTTAAATGTTTTTTCATCTTGCATCGGTATAAGATCAAACTCTATCCAAGGACCACCGGCTTTATAAATTGACCAACGTACTTGCTCTAAAATTGTCAGGTTGCGCAATCCTAAAAAATCCATTTTGACAAGTCCACAGGCTTCTACATCTCCCATCGGCCATTGCGTACAATATATTCCATCATGCCCTTCTTCAATCGGTATCGTATTAACTAATGGTGAAGGTGACAGTACAATTCCTGCCGCATGAGTGGAAGAATTTCTTGGTACCCCCTCTAGTTTTAACGCCACCTCAAACCAGCGACGATGGTTTTCATCCTCAGCTAACCAGCCTTGTAAGCCTTGTGATTCGTCCACTGCTTTTTGCAATGTTATTCCTGGTTTATTTGGAATCATTTTCGAGATTTTCTCCAACGTTTCAGCGTCAAAACCAAAAACACGCGCAACATCTCTAGCAACTGCCTTTGCAGACAAAGTGCCAAACGTAATAATTTGCGCCACATTTGCCTTTCCATATTTCTGGGCGACATAGTGGATTACTTTTTGTCTTTTACTGTCGACAAAGTCGATATCGATATCTGGCAGTGTAACACGTTCTGGGTTTAAAAATCGTTCAAATAATAAGCCGTAAACTAATGGATCTACTTGCGTAATAGATAAGCTATAAGCTACAAGAGAACTTGCTGATGAACCACGACCAGGACCTGTTAAAATTCGATTTTCTTTAGCAAAGTGCATAAAATCTGCAACAATTAAAAAATAATCTGCATAGCCCATTGAACAAATAATTTCAAGCTCGTATTGAAGTCGCTCCTGATACACTTTAGGAATCTCTGTTTGCTTTAAACGTTCTGCCAATCCTGCAAAAGCCTCTTTAACGAGCAAGCTTTCGGCTGTTTCACCTGTTGGCACAGGAAATTTAGGCATTTGTACGTGCATTTCAGGAATTTCCGCCGTACAGCTAGCTAGCATCGTTGCACTAGACTCAAGCCATTCTGGATGATCAGCAAACCAACTTCGCCATTCCTCTTCCGTTGGAGCGAAATAACCTTGTAAATGAGCTGATAGCATTGTACCGGTAAGCTTTTCACCTGAATCTATCGCTCTTGCAACCTCAAAGGCAAAATGATCTTCTGGACGTAAAAAATAACAGCTCTGGGAGGCAACCAGCGTTATATTCATAGTTTCACACCATGCTACAAAAGTTTCTTCTTTTTCGGCTATCATTCCTGCTGGTCTTGCTATACCCATAAATAAATACTTGCCAAATACCTCGTTTAAAGCACTTGCTACTTCTGTCCAATCCTCAATTTCTACTAAATCATCCGAAGAAAGTAATGCCACACAGCCCGCCGCATATCCTTCAAGCCATTTCCACGGAAGTGCACCATCTTCTCTAATCGAAACTGCACTACTAATCTTTAAAAGATGCTGGTAGCCTTCTTGCGTCTGAGCATACAACACAAGTGGAACCTTTCTATCTTGCCACTGTACGTTTATCGAGAGCCCTAATACAGCATGAATACTCGCTTGCTGCAATGCTTTACAAAAAGGCAAAAGCCCGTACAATTTTGAATTGACGATTGCACAGGCGTGAGTATTTTGCTCTTGTAAAAAAGGGATCAATTGTTCAAGCCGAATCGTACTTTTCAATAAATCCGCACTCGTATGCATTTTCGTGTATACATGTGTCAAATGAATCCCTTCCTTTCTGGGTATTTAAAAATGTTTATTGATACGCCTTACAAATTTCCTGTAATCTCGTTATAACACGCTCTGCTTCTTCCCATGAGTAAGCTGTAGCCCCTGAAGCGAGCGGATGTCCACCACCATTAAATTCCTTCGCCAAAGTGTTAATAATAGGGCCTTTTGAGCGTAAACGCACACGAATCTGATCGACCTCTTCAATGAAGACCACCCATGCACAAATACCTTTCACACTTCCAAGACAACCAACTAACAGGGACGCCTCTGACGGCACAACATTGAATTCTGCCAGCAATTCCTTTGTCAGCTTGATATGTGCTGCTCCGTACTCATCCATTTTGAAATTTTGATAAATATAACCCTGTAAATTTAATAGCTTTTGATCCATTTCATACATTCCATCGAAAATTTGATTTCGATCAAAATTATATGCAATAAGCTCCCCTGCAGTTTTAAACGTTTTTACAGTCGTGCTAGGGAATTGGAAACGTCCTGTATCCCCTACAATACCAGCAAATAATAATCGTGCTGAAGCATCAGGTAGAATCCAGTTTGCTACTTGTTTCCCTTCCTCAAAAAGCTCATAAATCATTTCACTACAAGAGCTCGCATTTGTATCTACCCATAGTAAATCACCATACACATCATCATTTGGATGATGATCTATTTTAATGATCATTTTACCTTTTATATAGCGTTGATCGTCCACACGTTCAGTATTTGCCGTATCTGTCACAATAACTAAAGCATTGTCGTAAATTTCATCTGTAATGTCATCTGGATTTGCTAAAAATGATAATGACTCATCATGCTCACCTACAGCAAAAACTTTCTTTTCCGGATAATTTGCTAAAATAAGCTCTTTCAAGCCTTGCTGAGATCCATAAGCGTCTGGATCTGGACGCACATGGCGATGAATAATGATTGTTTCATATGAAGCAATTGTGTCGATGATTTGTCTTTTCAAATTAATTTCCCCCAAATTGATAGTAATAACCGTTAGCATTTTTCTTCAATAATCGTTACAATAATGACTAGTTATGCTAGGAGGTTTACTATGCTCAATTTAATATTTGTGTTTGCAATAATCATATCATTTGTGTTTTATTTTTATTTTAAAACAAAACAGTTTCGTTCTTCATTACCAATTGCTAAAAATTGGTATAAAAGCAAAGCTAATGTAAGTTTCGGTACATTTATTCTGTTATTCGGTTTAAACCAAGCCTATTTATTCCCTGGGTTATATACATTTATTATTGTAGCAATTCTTGTCGTTTTAGGCATCTTTGTTATTATTGAAAATATTAAAAGAGTTCGTCACTACGGTCAATTTGTTGACGAAGAGTACCGTATTAACCGATAAATAATCAATTATGCCTCGGCATAATTGCGTCTGGAATCGGCTTTGTGCTTGCACAAAGAACTCCATTCCGATTCCGTGACACCCGCTGAAAGAAGTGAAAGGGATGGTCTAGGGTAAATGCTAGACCATCCCTTTTTCTGTTTTCTTAACGTTCCAGTAGTTGGAACATCATCATTGCCTTCCCAACAAGCACTTGTTGATTAAACACTTCGAAGTCCATTTTCACAAACTTACGACTCATGTCTAATATTCGAGGCTTTACAGTAAGTGTGCTTTCCATTTGCACAGGCTTGATGAAATAAATCGTCATGTTTTCGGCAACTGCATCCCCACGTTTACGGCGCTTTAATGAGAATGAACCAACTTCCGCTAACAAAGTTGTAAATGCTCCATAAGAAATTGCCCCATATTGATTTGTCATTTGAGGAGTTACTTTAAATTCTACGATTAAATCTTCATCGCCAAGCACCTTCATCTCATTTTTCACTAAATCATCAATCGTTTCACCATGTTGAGGTTGTCTTTGAGCAAGCTGAAGCGCTTTCAGTACATCTTGTCGACTAATTACACCTTGCAAAATATTATCATCATCGACAATTGGTAACAGGTCAATCCCTTCCCAAATCATACGATGTCCGGCAGAAGCAACACTCATTTTCATCGATCCAGCAATCGGATTTTTTGTCATAACCTTTTCAATAAGCTCGTTTTCTTCGCGACCAATAACGTCTTTTACTGTAATCATCCCAACAAGCTTATTGTTTGCTGTCACAACAGGAAATGCACCATGAGTTGTTCGTTCATTTAACTTATGGAAATGTTGAATTGTTTCATCATTTCGAAGAACCGAAGTATCCGTCATTGGCACAAAAATATCTTCAATAAATAAAATATCTTTTTTGATTAATTGGTCATAAATTGCACGGTTAATCATTGTTGCCACAGTAAAGGTATCATAGCTTGTTGAAATGATCGGTAAGTCCAGGGAATCTGCAAGTAACTTGTTTTCCTCGGTTGTATCAAAGCCCCCTGTAATTAAAACAGCTGCACCAGCTCGAAGTGCATTTTCATGTGCTTTAAAACGGTTACCAACGATGAGCAAGCTTCCTGCATCTGTATAACGCATCATATCTTCTAATTGCATGGCACCAATAACAAATTTCGTTAACGTTTTATGTAGACCTGTTTTCCCACCTAAAACTTGGCCGTCTACAATATTAACGATTTCTGCGAAGGTTAATCGTTCAATATTTTCTTTCTTTTTCTTCTCAATACGAATTGTTCCAACACGTTCAATAGAGCTTACTAAACGGCGATTTTCCGCTTCTTTAATAGCGCGGTATGCCGTTCCTTCACTCACCTGCATTTCTTTTGCAATTTGACGTACTGAAATTTTATCACCCACGGGTAATGATTCGATGTATTGTAAAATTCTCTCATGTTTTGTAGACAAAATATCACCTATTTCTCAATCATCAATTCTGCTCTTAGTGTACCATATTTTTTATTAAAATATTTAATATAAAGTGATGAATTTGTTTTACTTTTCCCATCGTTTCAACTACGCACGTGGTGCCAACTCATATAGTACAGCAGTGTCACTGATTAGGAACAGTTTACTTTTTCACCCGCTTTTAAAATTTGAACCTCTGCATTTTGCACTAAATCTGCAAAATTTTGTGGATCCTGCTCGATTGGTGGGAATGTATTGTAATGAACTGGTACGACAATTTTCGGCTTCAAAAATGACACTGCACAAGCCGCATCTTCTGGACCCATCGTGAAATTATCACCAATTGGTAAAAATGCAATGTCAATAGGATGACGTTCTCCAATTAATTTCATATCACTAAACAAAGCTGTATCCCCTGCATGATAAATTGTTATTCCTTCGATAAATAATAAAATTCCAGCAGGCATTCCCATATAAATAATTTCGTTATTTTCAGTTACATACGACGAACCGTGGAAGGCTTGAGTAAATTTCACCTTACCAAAATCAAATTCCTTGGCTCCCCCGATATGCATTGGGTGCGTTTTCACTCCTTGCCAAGAAATCCAATTGGCTAGCTCATTTGGCGCAATAACAAGTGCATCTTTTTTCTTTGCAAGCTCCACTGTATCACCGACATGATCATTATGGCCATGTGTAAGTAAGATTATATCCGGTGCTTCCTCAGTAACCTTTAAATCTGTTTGCCCATTCCCATTAATGAATGGATCTATCAAGATTGTTTTCCCATTTGATTGAATTTTGACAACAGAATGTCCATGATAACTAATTTCCATCTAAGTTTCCTCCCTGCGGTACATATTGTTCTACATCATTTTTATTCGCTATCCATGCGATTTTTCCCTTTTTTTGATATGCTTGTACAGAGAATAATAGATCCTTTCCCAACAAAGCTATACCTTGTGGGGAGACAATTATTCATTCGTACAAAAATGAAGCATCGAATTAGAGTTATAGATCGCTCAAAAGTCGAAGCCTCATCCTGGTTAGGCTATTAGTTTAGCCAAGCACATGGAAATTTTTTCAGTGCAATAAGAGGAGGAACTGTTTATGTCAAAGGTTAAAGAAATTCAAAACTATTTACAACAAAACCAAATTGATGCCGCTTTCGTAACGACACCAGACAATGTTTTTTACGTTTCAGGCTTTAAAAGTGATCCACATGAGAGATTACTAGGCGTGATGATTTTTAAAGAGGCAGAACCTTTTTTAATTTGTCCAAAAATGGAGATCCCAGATGCGAAGGATGCGGGTTGGTCTTTTGAAGTCATTGGCCACCAAGATACTGAAAATTCTATGGAAGTCCTTGCGCAAGCGATAAAAGCTCGTAATGTTAACCCACAAACGTTTGCTATTGAAAAAGGTCAACTCATTGTAGAGCGTTTAGAAGCCCTACAACAATCATTTCCGCAGGCAAGTTTTGTCCGTCTTGATGAAAAAATCAATGCTATGCGCGTCATTAAAGAGGAAATTGAATTAGAAAAATTACGTAAAGCTGCAGCATTAGCTGACTATGCTATTGAAATCGGCTGTAAAGAAATCGCTGAAGGCAAAACAGAAATGGAAATCTTAACAGCGGTAGAAAGTGCTATTCAGGATAAAGGCTGCAAGATGTCCTTTGAGACAATGGTATTGAGCGGTCCAAAAACAGCCTCTCCACACGGTAAACCAGGTGCTCGAAAAATAGAAAAAGGCGATATGATCTTATTTGACCTTGGCGTAATTTACGACGGTTATTGTTCTGACATTACACGTACGGTTGCCTTTGGTGAACCTAGTGAGGCACAAAAGGAAATCTACAACACAGTACTATCTGCTAACACAAATGCAATTGCAGCAGTGAAACCAGGTGTTCGTGCAATGGATTTAGATAAAATCGCTCGTGATACTATTTCTGAAGCAGGCTATGGCGAATATTTCACACACCGACTTGGTCATGGACTCGGCATTTCTGTACATGAATTCCCATCTGTTACAGGAGCAAATGAAATGACTATGGAGGAAGGCATGGTCTTCACAATTGAACCAGGTATCTATAAATCTGATGTGACTGGTGTCCGTATTGAAGATGATGTAGTCGTAACAAAAGACGGAGTAGAAGTACTAACAAAATTCCCAAAAGATTTGATTGTACTGTAATTCTATTTAAAGAAAAGGAAGGAAGCAGCCAACACGGTGCTTCCTTTTTTAGTGTAAAGTATGCTCTTCGGCACAACGAGGGGTTGATTTCCGTTCCGACTGGGCGCTTTCCTGGGGGCGTCCGATGAGCCGCTTCACTCGCGTTGCTCGCTCCAGGGTCTCATCTGTGACGCTGATCCCCAAGGAGTCGCCCAGCCTCCACTACAATCAACTTCTTCACATAGCATATTTCTTCTGACATGTTACTCTAATTTATAAAAAACTTAGCAAGATGTGTTTTTGTGCGAAAGCGCAGCATTAGCAATAACAGGTGTACAATTGCGTCACTGATATAACTTGCAATAGTGTTCACTTTTGAAATGAGTAAAATTTATAAAAGTTCTACACTATTGCTGATTGGAGTGGAAGGCTACTCGACTCCCGTGGGAAAGCGAGACAGGCGAGACCCTGCACGAAGCGAAGCGGAGGAAGCGGCTCGACGCTCGCCCACAGGAAAGCGAGTAGCCTGGAACGGAAATCAACCCTCATTCTGCAGAAGATCCATACCTTAATAGAACACTTTAATAGTCTTTCAACATAACAAAAGGAAGCAACCTACAAGGTGCTTCCTTTTTGTTATGTTACTTATTGAATTAATTCATCAACATTTATATATGGCAAACCTTGAGAATCTGCAACAGCCTTGTAAACAAGATGTCCATCTATAGTATTAACACCTTGTTTCAGTGCAGCGTTTTCAACACATGCTTGTCTATAACCCTTGTTTGCAATTTGAAGTGCATAAGGAATTGTATTATTTGTTAAAGCAATTGTTGATGTACGTGGTACAGCTCCTGGCATATTTGCTACTGCATAATGCACAACGCCATGTTTTACATAAGTTGGATCATCATGTGTCGTCACTCGATCGGATGTCTCAAAAATACCGCCTTGGTCAATAGCAATATCGACTACTACTGAGCCAGGTTGCATTGACTGAATCATTTCCTCAGAAACTAGCTTTGGTGCTTTAGCTCCAGGAATTAAAACGGCTCCAACTACTAAATCTGAGTTTTTCACTGATTCTGCAATATTATAAGGATTGGACATTAATGTTTGAACATCACGGCCAAATAAATCTTCTAATTGACGTAAACGCTCTGGGCTTAAATCAATAACTGTTACATCAGCACCCATTCCGACAGCTATTTTCGCCGCATTTGTTCCAGCTATACCCCCACCAATCACTGTAACTTTACCGCGTGGTACACCTGATACGCCGCCTAGTAAAATACCTTTACCTTCATGATTTTTCTCTAAGAATTGCGCACCAATTTGCGTTGCCATTTTACCAGCAACTTCACTCATTGGTGTTAAAAGTGGTAATGAACCATTCGCTAATTGCACTGTTTCATATGCAATGCCTACAACTTTTTTATTTAAAAGTGCCTTCGTTAATTCAAGCTCTGGCGCTAAATGTAAATAAGTAAACAAGATTTGACCTTCATAGAAATAATCATATTCTGATGCTACAGGTTCCTTTACTTTCATGATCATTTCTTGCGCCCATGCTTCTTTTGCCGTATCCACAATATGAGCGCCTGCAGCAAGGTAGTCTGCATCTGTAAAGCTTGAGCCTAAACCTGCTCCAGTTTCAATGTACACTTCATGACCTGAATTTGTTAATGTAACAACCCCTGCTGGTGTCATGGCTACACGATTTTCATTGTTTTTAATCTCTTTTGGAATACCAATCTTCATCTTCCCTATCCCCTTCCATTACCTAAAAAATAAACACATTTTGTTACATACACTTTGATGTATTGATGCACCCCTTGCATTTCCATATTACCAAACATAAACAAAAAATGCTTTAATTAAAATAATAATAGATAAAATTCCGAATATTCTAATAATAATAAATATCCTAATTAATAAAGTGGTAATTTCCAACATGCAAAAATATAAGGTTATTATCGATCGATAATAGATTGCCTGGAGAAAATGCCTCGTAAGTAACAAAAAAATATGCTTGCGATAGTAATATTTATTTTGCTTGTGAATGAAAATGCCTTCACTTTTTCACATTTTTTCTTCCGGAAAGTATTTCCTTTAGAAAATCATTTGGTATAATCAACATATACAAATCTGGGAGGTAATTCAAATGGCTAATAAATATAAAAGCATTGTAGTTGCAGTAGACGGATCAAAGGAAGCAGAATACGCTTTCCGTAAATCGATTGACGTAGCAAAACGTAACGATGGTGCTGTATTAAATTTAGTAAATGTTATTGACACACGTTCTTTCGCTGCTATTGAAGCATATGACCGTTCGATTGCAGAGCGTGCTCAAGCATTCTCTGAAGAGCTATTAAATGGTTACAAAAAACAAGCTGAAGAAGAAGGCTTAACAAATGTTAACCTTGTAATTGAATATGGCTCACCAAAAAATATCATTACAAAAGAACTTTCTAAAATTGTAGACGCAGACTTAATCATCTGTGGTGCAACTGGTCTAAATGCAGTAGAACGCTTCTTAATCGGTTCAGTATCTGAAGCAATTGTACGCTCAGCTAAATGTGACGTACTTGTAATCCGTACACCGGAAAATTAATTTTGTCTTACATAAAGGGTATCCAAATTTGGATACCTTTTTCTTATTGTTGAAAAACCGTTATGTCTTTGAGATTAATGTGTCCTTTTAAATAAGGTATGGCTAAAATCAATGGTTCCACATCATGGAGTGATTTGACAATTGGAAGCTATAGTATTAAAAGATTTGAGATTGGAGTGGAGACTAAAGTAAAAGGATTCACGTACAGTTTTGTGTGTGAATCCTTTTTGCTCTTTTGAAGGTGGATGTCGATAAAATTTAAAAGTTGGGTGATAAAACGTGAATGTTTATCGATAAAATTTAAAAATTGGGCGATAATTCCTGAAAGTGTTCCGATAAAACTAAAAAGTTGGATGACATTTTGTTAAAACGTATTATTACTTTATATTTTTTCTTTTATAGACAAACTAAAAGGTATCCTATTTCGGATACCTTTTTTTACTTATTTCCCTTCTTGCCACATCTTCACTTTTTCAAAGAACATAGCTAGAGCTTGTTTATTTTGCATATTTGGTACTTTTGCTAATAGCACCTCTTTTGGAGCTTTGAAATCTTTACCTTGCTTTTGTAAAATGACAATGCTCTTTTCAAGTGCTTTATTGGCGAACATTGTATCTGGCAATTGAATAATTGCTTGAATCCAAGCATGCTTTTGAATGTATTTATGCAGTTGTTTCGACTGCTCAGATTCAAAGAGATGGGTTGGAGCAAGGAAAAATAAATAGCCTCCATCCTTCGTGTAGTTAATGGATTGCTCAATAAATAAGTGATGTGCATAACTCATTCCTTCTGAAGGACATAGTTCATAATCTAATGCGATATCTTCATTTGGATAATATCCGACTGGTAAATCACAAACAATAGCATCTGCAGGACTTACTAATAAATCTTGTAACGCATCTTGGCGGTATAAGGAAACAGACTGCTCAGTCAAATCAGCTGTAGCAGCAGCTATACGAATAAGTAGTTCATCAACCTCTACACCTGTTGCCTCTATTTTTTCGTCTAATAAGTTCATAACTGTTAGAAGTAAATTCCCTGTACCTACTGCAGGATCTAAAATCGAAATTTTTCCAGTTTTTAGACGATCTGCAAATAGTTGCTCTACAAAATAACCAACTAATAACCCAAGAGTATCAGGTGTCATTTGGTGATTTGGCTGAGAGCCTTTTCGCATCCCCTTTAAAACAGCAATTTGAATTGCTTTGCGCACATCTTCCTTTGTCGCAGTGTCTTGCGAAAAATCAACTTCCCCATCTAGCCATGCCTCTAAGCCATCTAGAATACCCTCTAATAATGTAATATTATGTTCTTTTTCTATCTTTTCAGCATGCTCATTTAGCATACCAAACAATTTCTCGATATTTTCCATACTCAACTTCCTTTCACGCAGAAAAGAGCCGTGACAAAAACTTGTCACAGCCCCTTTGTCTAGTAATATCTTAGCCTAAAATCAATAAATTATGCTAGTGCTTTGACCGCTGCAATTGCCGCTTCATAGTTTGGATGGTCTGTTGCTTCAGGAACATATTCTACATATGTCACTTTGTCATTTGCATCCACAACAAATACTGCGCGTGTTAGAAGACGTAACTCTTGAATGTAGACACCATATGCTTCACCAAATGACAGGTCACGGTGATCTGAAACTGTTTGAACAGCATCAATACCCGCTGCACCACACCAACGTTTTTGAGCAAATGGAAGGTCAACAGATACTGTATAAATCACTACATTATCACCTAAGCCAGCTGCTGCTTCATTAAAACGACGTGTTTGCGCATCGCATACACCAGTATCTAATGATGGTACAACGCTAAATAAACGAATTTTCCCCTCTGAATCTTTTAATGTAACAGGTGACAGGTCATTCGCTAATACAGTGAAATCTGGTGCTTGATCTCCAACCTTTACTTCGTTCCCTACAAGTGTTACTGGACCATTTTTAAATGTTACTTGTGCCATATAAACGCCTCCTAATCATCATATATACATAATATTACTAAATGGAGGGAATTAATTGCAACTAAGACAGCTTATTTTGTTGCTGACGCTTCGCTTTCGCACAGATAAAACATTTGTTGCTGTCGCTTCGCTTTCGCACAGATAAAACATTTGTTGCTGTCGCTTCGCTTTCGCACAGATAAAACATTTGTTGCTGTCGCTTCGCTTTCGCACAGAGCAAAGCTTCCTCGGGGCGTCCGATGAGCCGCTTGGGGCAACAGATGTTTTTTGTGCGAAAGCGTAGTGTAACGTAGCGGCAGCGACACGATGTTGGTCCCGAAGGCGTTATCACAGGATGTGATGCTCTTAGCCTTCGTTCCTCTATTGCTAATCCCTAAGGAGTCGCCCAGCCGGAACGAAGATCAACTTTATTCATAGTATACTTTATAATAAATGCATCCTAACTTTTGGATCTTTTTCCTAACGAACTAACCATTAATCACCACTATCACCACAAAAATAAAGAGCTGTCTCACCGTAATGAGACAGCTCTAGTCATTATTCTTCGTTATCTTTCTCTAGCTTTTCAGGTTCTGATTTTCCCTCTAGCGGTACAGATTCAGTCTTTTCCTCTTTTATTGGCAAAGACGGTTGAACAATATCTTTTTCTATATATATTTTTTCATGAACGACTGTTGTATCCGCGAAAAAATCATGTAGACCTTGATTGTTCGGTAGAATGCCTACAAGAATATAAAGTGGCATAAAAATGCTGTTGATGATACGCCCAATCCAATCACGGAATAACACGTCTGACCAAGTCAGCTTCTCATGCTTTAATGAAATAACACGTAATCCAAATATCATTTTCCCTAATGTTTGCCCAAAAAATCTCGTCATTAATACGAAATAACTGTAATAGAGAATAGCAGATATAATCGAAATAGGTGCATACCACACTGTGTCAGATAATGACCAATCCATTAAATAAAATATTGGGTTAACGAGAATTCCACCTACTGCTGCAATAATAATTCCGTCTATTAAAAATGCCCAAAAACGTATCCAAAAGCCTGCCGTTTTTAATACATAATTTTTATTCGTAATTGGCTTATCCATTAGGAGAGCATTCCCTATAGAGGGTGACCCTTGCATAACAACTTCATTGTTTGTCATTGTACTCCCTCCTTAGTATTCGCCATATAAGTACATCATTTTAGGTGCTTTATAGTCCGCCATAATTTTCATCAGCATTTTTTCCTCTGCTGATGGACCGAATATGGATCCAATTTTCATCCCAACATATGATTTCCAGCCACCCACATCATATGAATACTGGAATAATGCAGCGTCCTCTAGACCAAAGTCTTTACGCAATGCAGTAATTGTTGCTTCCTCATCACCAATCTCATCAACTAAGCCTGCTTCAAGCGCCTTCTTACCACTAAGAATTCTACCATCAGCCACTTTTTTCACATCTGGTTCAGACATATTACGTCCTTTTGCAACAATACCAACGAATTCTTGATACGTTTCATTAATCATGTCTTGCATCATAGCACGCTCTTCCGGTGTCACTTCACGCATTGGACTAAGCATATCCTTATGTTCACCAGATTTAAACGTTTCATATTTAATACCAACTTTTTCTGCTAACTCCTGATAATTAATAGATTGCATTATGACACCAATCGATCCTGTAATTGTATCACGTTGCGCAAATATTTTATCTGCAGGTGCTGAAATGTAATAACCACCTGAAGCTGCCATCGAATCCATAGAAACATAGATTGGAATTTGTCGCTCTTCTTTAATTTTCAAAAGTTTTTTATATATTTCTGCTGATTCCTTTACACCGCCACCTGGTGAATTAACACTTAAGACGATACCTTCCACAGTCTGATCATATAAAATATTATCTAATTGATTTAAGAAAAATTGATGATCATAAGAAACTGGTTGCCATAGTGAACTTGAGCCAACATCTTGAATCGTACCATCAACCTTTAAGTATGCAATACGTTTATCCTTATTGCCGCTTTCTTTAACCTCTTCCATTACCGTCAAGTCGTTTCCAGCCACCAAGCTATCAAAATTGCTAAAGAAATCTGATTTAAATATTGCAAAAATGGTGTTGATTCCTAATGAAAATACTAATAGCACACCTGCAATTATTAAAGCAGCCCACCTTTTACCATTCATTTCTTTCCGCCTCCTCATAACGTTATACGATTGATATCCTAATTTGTTTCATACTTATTGCAATAAGATGGCTTATCACCATAACACGGGTTTGATTTCCAACACTTTGCAAAAGCTTTAACTTATTCAACCTATAATACATTACCTAACATTATAAAAAAATCAAAGTTCATAAAAAAAGCAGGAACTTTGATTTTCGACATTATTTCCTAGGAAATTAATGATGATTGATAGAATGGATTTTTTCTTGCTCTCGTAATTCGACACGACGAATTTTGCCTGATGAGGTTTTTGGCAGCTCAGTAACAAACTCAATCGCACGAGGATATTTATAAGGGGCTGTTAAAGTTTTTACATGGCTTTGTAGTTTTTTTATTAGTGTTTCATCACCAACTTCTCCTTCACAGAGTACAACAAACGCCTTTACGAGATTTCCACGGATTTCATCCGGACTCGCGACAACAGCAGTTTCTTTCACTGCTGGATGCTTCAATAACGCATCTTCTACTTCAAAAGGGCCAATCGTATACCCTGACGATATAATGACATCATCCCCACGTCCTTCAAACCAAAAGTAACCATCTTCATCTTTATATGCGCGATCACCAGTAATATACCAATCGCCTCTAAATTGTAAATTTGTACGCTCGGGATCGTTTAAATACTTTTTAAATAACGCGGGCGTTTCACAGTGTACAGCAATATCTCCAACTTCTCCAATCGCAACTGGATTTCCAAAATCATTGATAATTTCAACCGTATTACCCGGGGTAGGTTTACCCATTGAGCCCATTTTAGCCTCCATCCCTACCATTGTACCAACAAGTAATGTATTCTCTGTTTGTCCATAACCATCTCGTACTTGTAAATTAAAGACCTCTGAAAATACTTTTATCACTTCACTATTTAAAGGTTCACCCGCTGATACAGCCTGACGTATTGTACTTAAATTGAAATCTCGTAAATTTTCAGGCCCCGCCATAAATCGATATTCGGTTGGCGTGCAGCACAGAATATTAATATTGAATTTTTCAATCAGTGCAAGGTATGTTGCCGCATCAAAGTGACCTTTGTAAACAAATGCTGTTGCACCACTCCCTAAAGTAGCGAGGAACGGACTCCAAATCCATTTTTGCCAGCCTGGAGCTGCTGTAGCCCAAACAATGTCACCTTCTTGAACACCTAACCAATTTGGTGCAGTAGTTCGTAAGTGTGCGTAACCCCAGCTATGAGTATGTACTGCTGCCTTTGGATTGCCTGTTGTACCACTTGTATATGCTAAAAATGCAATATCTGTACTCTTAGTTGGTGTAGAATTAAAATAGCTCTTTGATTGGCTTTGCATTTTTTCAAGCAATGGCTGCCAAGGTTCATGTGCATGTCCAATGACAAATTGCTGTATTTCTTGTAAATTTTCAACACTATCAAATTGTTCAATATAAGGCTCAAATGCAACAACTCCTTTTGCATCGGCATGATTGATTCGATATTCAATATCTTTAGATCTCAGCATTTCTGAACTAGGTATAATGGTTAAACCTGCCTTTAAGGCCGCAATATACACGATATACGCTTCCACTGATTTCGGTACCATGACTAAAATAACATCACCTTTTTTTAAACCTTGAGATGTAAATACATGTGCTGCCTGATTCGCCTTTTCAAGTAAAGCTGTATATGTAATGTACTGAATTTCCCCGTTTTCACTATAAACTAACAATGCATTTTTGGTAGAATCCTGTGCATATTTTTCAATTTCCTCTGAAATGTTATACCATTCTGGTGCGATTAAATCTTCTCTTTTCATGGCAAATGCCCCCTTTTGTACGCTCATTATAAAACTCAATTTTTATCTTTTTCAATGAAATTCACTCTAATTCATTAAAGTGGTGACAACTATCACGTTCTGCTATATGGCATCAGTCACGTATTGGTTCTATCCATTTCAACTTGGCGTAATCGTCGCTTTCGCACAGAAAAAATTTGTTGCTGTCGCTTCGCTTTCGCACAGAAAAGAATTGTTGCTGCATGAAGATTAAAAAATCCTTATTGAACCCGAATGAATAATATGGTACATTTTGTTCAACTAAAAGCATAATTGCAGGGGGACTCATTTAGAGTTGAGAAGGTAAAACCTGACCCTTTGAACCTGTTAGTTAATACTGACGTAGGGAGCATTACTGATGAAAGGCTCTTTTACGTGTTTTTTGCACGAAAAAGAGCCTTTTTTGCACGCTTACGTCCATCCAACGAGGAGGACTTACATTGATATTTCAAACGATCCGTAAACAAAATCCACTTATTCATTGCATTACTAATTATGTTGTGGCTAATTTCCAAGCAAATGGCTTATTAGCAATAGGCGCTTCTCCAGTTATGGCTGATGATGGTCATGAGGTTGAAGAAATGGTCACAATCGCCTCAGGCTTATTGATAAATATCGGTACCCTTAATGAGCGAATGAAAGAATCAATGTTACTTGCAGGGAAAAAAGCCAATGCTCTTGGCATTCCCGTAATTTTAGATCCTGTAGCTGCAGGTGCAACATCTTACCGGAAACAAACGGTACAGCAATTACTAAAGGAAATTAAATTTGCGGCAATTCGTTGTAATATCGGAGAGCTTGCGGCAATTGCCAATGTAGACTGGCAACAAAAAGGCGTAGATAGTGGTAGTGGTTCAATTTCTGTAGAAGTGGAGGCACAGAAAATAGCTCAACAATACAATTGTATTGTTATTGTGACCGGTGAAAAGGATTTTATTACTGATGGCAAACATCAGCAATGGGTTACAGGTGGAAATTCTCAAATGACAGAAGTTACTGGAACAGGTTGCTTATTGAGTGCAATATGTTGTGCCTCCTACACCGCAGGAGATAAACCATTTGACCAATTGCTAGAAACATTATCGTTTTATAAAAAATTGGCAGAAAAAGCAGCTTCTTCTACTCCATTCATTGGCGATTTTCAAATTGCTGTATTAAATGAACTACACCGCCTTTCCAAGGATGGTGAAAAATGATGGATATTGTAACGACAATTGCTGGTTCAGATAGTGGCGGCGGTGCAGGCATACAGGCTGATTTAAAAACATTTCAGGAATTAAAGGTGTTTGGAACGTCTGTTATTACAGCTTTAACAGCCCAGAATACATTGGGTGTTTCGGGTGTCTTGCCAATTGATGTGAGCTTTATTGAAAAACAACTTAAAGCGCTAATCGAGGATTTTTCAATTAGTGCTATTAAAACAGGAATGCTGTTTTCCTCCGAAATAATCCAATCAATTGCACATATTTTAGCCGAAGTAAATATTCCACTTATTGTAGATCCTGTTATGATTGCAAAAGGTGGCGAAAGCTTATTACAGCAAGAAGCAATTGAGGCATTACGAAGTTATTTGCTACCTTTAGCAACAATTGTAACGCCAAACATCCCAGAGGCCGAAACCCTTTCTGGAAGGAAAATCAATTCTTTAGCAGATATTAAAGAAGTAGCTCAGGTCTTATTACAAACAGGCGTTCAATGCGTCGTTATGAAAGGCGGTCATTTAGAGGATAAATGTTATGCTACTGATTATGTATTTTTTCAAGATGGTCGATCATTTTCCATGCAGTCTACTCGTATTGCAACAAAAAATACGCATGGTACAGGCTGTACGTTTTCCGCAGCATTAACTGCTTTTCTTGGTATTGGGCTACCTTTAGAAAAAGCGATTGAGGAAGCTAAAAAATTTATTCAATTAGCAATCACTCATGATTTATCTATTGGTAATGGCCATGGACCAACAAATCATTTTGCTTATCAAAACTATAAGGATTCCTGCGAGGTGATCATTCATGAAACGTAACGATCTACAGCTCTATTTTATTATGGGTACGGGTAATGTTTTAAATCAGGAGCCAATAAACGTTTTAGAGAAAGCTCTCCAATCTGGAATTACTATGTTTCAATACCGTGAAAAGGGGCCGAATACACTAACTGGACAAGCCTATGAAAATTTTGCTCGTAAATGTCAAAAGCTCTGTCAACAGTATCATATTCCGTTTATCGTCAATGATGATGTAGAGCTAGCTATAAAACTTAGAGCAGATGGTGTTCATATTGGCCAAGAAGATTTTCCTGTGTCGATGGTACGTGAAAAAATTGGCAACATGATTCTAGGTGTTTCTGTTCATTCACAAGCTGAATTACAAACTGCTCTACAATATGGTGCGGACTATGTTGGAATTGGTCCAATTTTTTCAACCGCTTCTAAAAGCGACGCCAAACCACCTAGTGGAACTGATTTTTTACAACAAGTTCGCAGACAATACCCGGAGCTCCCTATCGTTGCAATTGGAGGCATAAACTGCTCGAATGCACATGCTGTATTTAAAGCAGGTGCGGATGGAATAGCAGTTATTTCCGCAATTTGCGAAAGTAAGGATATTTCAAATACAGTCTCTATATTTAAATCATTTGTAGGATAAAGTGAAACTTTAATCAGTGGGGCGTTTTTACCCCACTGATTATTAGTCTTCACCAATCGGGTTTTTACGGGCAGTTAACTCCTCCTATTTCTTTGCTCTCATTGAATTGAATTGAATTGAATTGAATTGAAATGGGAGGACCTAACGTTTCTCTTTTGATATAGATAAATTACTGCCCGTTAATACGGGATAAAAAATAAAGAATTTAAACAAACTAAAACCAGTGCCTTTTACGGTCACTGGTTTTAATTTTAATAATTACTGTTTAAGCAATTATTGGTTGTTGTTTGGCATACCTTTTAATTGTGATTCAGCCATTTGTACAAGACGTTTAGTGATTTCACCGCCAACGGAACCGTTAGCACGAGCTGAAGCGTCAGCTCCTAATTGAACACCAAATTCTTGTGCAATTTCGTATTTCATTTGATCTAGAGCTTGCTCTACACCAGGTACTGCAAGTTTGTTTGAACTGCGATTTGTTGAAGTCATGTGTCTCTCACCTCCTTGTGAATATAGAATGTGCGATATTAGATTTTTAATACAAAAATTTTATAGGTAAATTGTACCTCAGAAGGAAGTAGACTAAAAAAAGCCGACTCAAATGGATTTTTGAGTCGGCTCTTACGGAATCGCAAGTTTCTTCTATAGAAGATCCGCAAATTTATCGGCTTCTTGTTCTTTTTTCGGGAAAATATAGACTTCACGGTTTTTCACTGCTCGTTCGATTAGTTCATCAAAATCCGAGAAGCTTTCGTAATGCTCAACCTTTTCAAGCTTTGGCTTTGTTTTTGGACTTGCAGGAGTAAAAATTGTACAGCAGTCTTCAAATGGCTGGATAGACGTTTCGTATGTGCCTATTTTCTCTGCAATATCGATAATTTCTAATTTATCTGATGAGATTAATGGACGTAAAATTGGTGTGTTAGTTACGGCATTAATAGCTGTTAGACTTTCAAGAGTTTGACTCGCTACTTGACCAAGACTCTCACCTGTAACAATAGCTAGTGCACCAATTTCTTCACGTACTTTATCAGCAACTTTTAGCATCATACGACGAGTTGTTGTCATCGATACATTAGAAGGTACTTTTTCTTTAATAAGAACTTGAATTTCAGTGAAAGGAATTACATGTAATCGTATATTAGCTCCAAATTTTGTTAATTCATTAGCAAGCACCTTTACTTTTTCTAATGAATTTTGGCTTGTGTATGGTGGGCTAAAGAAATGAATCGCTTCTAAGCGCACTCCACGTTTCATCATTAAATAACCAGCAACAGGACTATCTATACCACCAGAAAGCATTAATAAAGATTTACCATTAGAGCCTACAGGCATTCCACCTGCACCCGGTATAACTTGTGCCATCATATATGTTGCATCATGACGCACCTCTACACGAAGTTCGATATCAGGCTTCTTCACCTTTACTGATAAATTTTGATATTGTGGTAATACATAACCACCAATTTCGCGTTGAATGGCATGTGATTCTAACGGAAATGTCTTATCTGTGCGCTTTACTTCTACTTTAAAAGTAAGCTGCTCATTTTTAAACGTATCCATAATTGTTATGGCAAGCTTTTTCATGGCCTCCATGTCTTTTTCACATGCTGCCACTGGACTAAATGATTGGATACCAAAAATTTTAGGTAATCCTTTTAATAGTACGTCCATTTGTGTTTCATCTTGAATGGCGATAAACATACGATCGCGCTCTGTGCGAATGTGTAAATGTCCTAAATCCGCAAACGCATGACGAATGTTCTCACGTAAGCGACGAATAAAATCCATCTTGTTGCGACCCTTTGTAGAAAGTTCTCCATATCGAATTAAAATTTCTTTCCAAATCATTTTTAAAATTCTCCTTTAAGTTCCATCAATACTTCATCTAATATTTGTTTAAATTTTTCTATATCTTCGTTTGTTACATACGCGCCAAAACTAATACGAATAACACCTTTTTTAAAATGCTCATCGAGATTTAGAGCTTCAACAACATGACTTGTTTTTGTCTGTTTCGATGAACAAGCACTCGATGTCGACACAATTACATTGCGTTTTTGCAATGCATTGATAATGACTTCACCTTTTAAATCGCGAATACTAAAAGATAAAATATGTGCCGCTCCTTGTGGTGTTGATAAAATATGCACTTCATCTCCATATCCACGTAATTGGCTACATAATTCTTCATACCATTGACGATATTTTTTCGCACGGTCATTCATCGTCTCTATGGCTATACGAGCTGCTTTGGATAAGGCTACAGCTTGCGGTACAGCTACTGTCCCACTACGTAAACCAAACTCCTGCCCTCCACCAAGTGCATACGGTTGCCATTTCATTTTTTTGCGGAATGCGAGTACACCTGAACCTTTAAAGCCATGAATTTTATGGCCAGAAATTGAAATACAGTCTGGTCCCTCGTCATCGTTAAATGATATCGGTAACTTCCCAAAGCTTTGAACAGCATCTACGTGAAAAGTTGCACGACTTGATTCATGAATAATTTTTGCAGCTTCAAAAATTGGTTGAATCGCACCCATTTCATTATTTACATGCATCATACTTACTAAAATGGTATCCTTACGCACTTTTGTGCGAAGCTCTTCTAAAGAAATAACTCCATTTTTATCTACTTGCAAGTATTCTACGTCAAAACCGTCTTGCTCAAGTTGTTTTACAGATTCTAGGACAGATGGATGTTCAATTTCAGTTGTTAAAATATGATTTCCTTTATGTGTATTGCTACGTGCTAAACCAAATATAGCCGTGTTATTGGATTCAGTACCACCTGATGTAAATAGCACATTTTTTGCTTCTGTCTGCAAAATATCTGCTACTTGCTCACGTGCACGCATTAATAATTCGTTTGATTCAACACCCATTGCATGAATAGAAGCAGGATTGGCATAATACTGCTCATTCACTACCATAAATGCTTGCATAACCTCTTTTAAAGGTTTTGTTGTTGCACTGTTGTCTAAATAGATTGTATTAACTTCCATTATTATTCACACACTTTCAAAACGTTGATTTAACGGTATTTATCATAACGCAATCTTCAGCAATTGACTACTAACTTTAACAATTATACTAATTTAATCACTTATTTGTTTGCTTTTAATGTGAAAAACCACCCATTATAGAGTGGCATATTAATATTTACTATGAACGTTTCCTGAGTATAAAAATTTGGGTTTTGCATTGTTGGCTTATTACTATAACGTGAGGTTGATTTCCGTTCCGGCTGGGCGCTTTGTAGCTGTCGCTTCGCTTTCGCTACAGAAAACATTTGTTGCTGACGCTTCGCTTTCGCACAGAGCAAAGCTTCCTGGGGGCGTCCGATGAGCCGCTTGGGCCAACACGATGTTGGTCACGAAGGCGTTATCACAGGATGTGATGCTCTTAGCCTTCGTTCCCCTACTTGCTCGCTCCAGGGTCTCGGGCCAACACGATGTTGGTCACGAAGGCGTTATCACAGGACGTGATGGTTTTAGCCTTCGTTCCTCTATTGCTGATCCCCAAGGAGTCGCCCAACCTCCACTCCAATCAACTTATATACATGACATATGCTTTAAATAAATGCCATCCTCAACTTTCAGCGACAATATTTAAACTATATTTCAACACCGTATTGAAGACGAATTTCACCATTATAAACCCTAGTCAACACGCTTGTTTTTAATCTTTCTTCATTGTTATAAATTCAGTTGATGCTGTGAATTCCATGACTTTTTTAAAGCCTAATTTTTCATAAAGGTGAATTGCTCTTGTATTAAATGAGGCTACCGTTAAACGAAGGGAACTATGATTTTCTTGTTGTAGCTGATTTAATATAAATGAAAAAAATTCTGAACCATAACCTTTTCCTGTTAGCACAGGCTTCATCCCAAGCCCAACATCAATGCACTCGTCTAAATACGCACCATAATCACGTCCTTTAGGTACTTGTGCAGATGTTCCTGTACAGAAAAAACCGACTAGCTCTTCTTTATCATTGACAATTGAATAATACGGACTTTCAAGAAATTCTTTTAGAGATTCGTCGCAAAGTTCATTGTTGTAAAAATCATATGGTTCTTCATATTTCCAATTCAAAATATCCGTCGCATAAATTTCATTCATTTCCCGAACATAAAATTGCATGTTGAACACCTCTATTTTTATCGTTTCTAATCAAAAATTGGGATGAAGCATCGTATGTAGTTTCTAGAAAAGGAATCAAATGAATACCCCAACAAATATTTAGCTCTTTTCATATTTGAAGAAATCTCGCTTCTTAATAACAAAGCTGTCTAAAAAGTAAAAACTATACCTTTTTAGACAGCTACTGTAATTTCTTATTATACTTGACTATTTTGACACTGTTTCTCCTGCTACAAGTTCTTGAATTCGCTTTAAAGCACCCGGCTCCATTTCTTCAACTGCTGTTCCTGCCTCTTCTAATGCTTTGGAATAACGGAATTGATTGAAAGATCCTTCTGCTTCTTTTAAACGAGTATTCAATTTTGGATTTGTTGCACGATGACGATTACCATACTGAATAATACGCTCAATCAGCATTACATTTTCAATTAATTCATGCGCCTTCGCTTTTACATCCTCTACACAAAGTGTTGCAGCATTTAAATTATTATGAACTGTTCCCATGTTGAGAGGCACCTCTTGCAAGCTTTGCATAACTACATAAATATGCTCTGCTGCCTCATCTAGACGGGCATCCATCTCTTCAGGGATACCTGGAATATTAGCTTTATTTAATAGACGATCTGTTTCTTGTAATGCTTTCTTTAAGCTTTCTACCTGTGTACGAGCCTTGTTTTCATCAATTCGTAGCTTCTTCATCGTGTTTGATAAATGACCTTGCTCCTCATGAATCCGTTCTAGCTCATCACTTATTTCAATCAATTCTTCCTGCAAACTTGAGTATGCAGATTTTTCCTCTCTAACACGCATCGCCAATAAGTCATAGCGACGTTGTAAAGCCTCTAATTGCTTTAATGCAGCTTTTGGAATTTCTGCATCTTTTTCATTTAAACGATAGCTTTGCTGCACAAAGGTTGCTTCATCACTTACTAATCTTGTTGAACTAATAACATTGGTGATTGAGCTTAATAAACGATCACAATTTTGGTCAACATAATTTTTAGCAATAACCTCTTTTTCAAGCAGATCGTAAAAATGATCAATCTCTTCATTCATATCCGTAACACGTGGTTTAACAACATTTAAGTTAAGCTCTGCTAATTCATTTTTTAATGTCGCAAATTCCTCTTCAAATTTATTAAGCTCTTCCGTTAGCTCTAAATGCTGTAAATAATAGGATTGCTCCTCCATTTCACGCTGGCCACTTCGTAATTCCTGTACCGCACCTGGAAGCTTTACTTGCAATTCAGTCAAAATTGTTGGGACATCATTAATGTATTCAAATGTCTGCTGTGACTCTTGGTTCAAGCCAATAACAATTTCTCTCGCCTGCAAATAATTCCCTTCGCTCGTAAGCACATCGAACTCCTCAAACTTTTGAACAAACGTCTCTAGCTTTTTCTCCAGAGCTGGTAATGCTACCCCAAATGAATGTTGGTGCGCTAGCAATGTTTTACGTGCAGAGCGATAGTATTCTTTTAATTGTTCAATTTCAATACGATTTTTTTCTTCGCTGCCAATTAATTCATTTAGTTCTTCTAAGATTTTATCTTTATTTTGTTCACACTTTTGAATGTAATCTTCTATCTCACGTTCAATTAACGTTGCTTTATTAAAACGAAGTCTATTGATTTGATCCTCTGCATCAAATAAAAGTGAATCAATTTTCGTCATATGTACATCGATAACTTCATCCCAACTATTACGCCATCGTTCAAACATTTCTTCCGTTTCACCGTTCATGTTTAAAGATTTAACTTTTGAAATTTCCTCATTTATGGGATTGTTTTGTATTTGTGATTTTTCATTTTCAAGTTTAGCAATGATTGTTGTATGTTTTCGTCGCATCATAAATCCTACTATCGCTAAAATTAATAGTAGGATAACTGGAATGATGATATACTCCATCGTAAGCCTCCTATTCTACAATAAACGAATTGGCTAGTTGTATTTATTATATACTATGTTATCGCCTTTTGTACTAAAATTTGAGTGTTTTTTGTGTAATTGCGCCTTTTAAGAATAACAACTACTTAATTTTTGAACAATATGCGCAAATATAAGTGTTATTATCCAAAATATAAAGGAGTGGTATTTATGAAATGTGACGGCCATGTTCATAGCCCATATTGTCCACACGGAACTTCTGATTCATTTAAGCAGTATATAGAAAAAGCAATATCTCATGATTTCACAGATATTACCTTTACAGAACATGCACCATTACCATTGAATTTTGTTGACCCTACACCGCAGCAGGACAGTGGTATGAATCCAGAATTTTTAATGCCCTATTTTGAAGATTTACAGTACCTTCAAAAGGAGTACGCACAAGACATTCGCATTCATATAGGACTAGAGGTCGACTATATTCAAGGCTTTGAACAAGAAACTCGTCAATTTCTTGATACATATGGACACTTTTTAGATGACTCTATTTTATCAGTTCATTTTTTACAATGGCACAATATCTTTGAATGCATAGACTTTTCTCCAGAAAGTTTTATGGCTTTTTCAAAAAAAGTGGGCTCTATTGAACAAGTGTATAATTTATATTACGATACCGTCCTACAATCCATTAAAGCAGATTTAGGGCAATACAAGCCTAAGCGCATTGGGCATCCTTCACTTATTCACAAATTCCAATTAGCACATATGGTGAAAATTGATGATTCTGCGCAGATTCGAGAAGTTTTAGATTTAATGAAGGCAGAAGGCTATGAGCTAGATTTAAATAGCGCTGGATTAAGTAAAACACATTGTCAGGAAACTTATCCACCATTTTCCTTCATAGATTATAGTAAATCTATTGGGCTTCCAATTGTTTTCGGTTCAGATGCTCATACTGTTGCTGATTTGCATCAACATTATAATGTTATATTCCCAAAATAAATAACTTTCAAACGAGGTGCTTTTATGTTTACTCAAATTAATTATGAAGGGCCAATTGCCGAGCAATATAATACATTGGCTAAACAGTTAGATGCCCTACTTACAGGAGAAAGCGATCGCATTGCTAATTTAAGTAACGCCTCTGCATTACTAAATCAGTTTCTACCAAACATTAACTGGGTTGGTTTTTATGTATTACAAGGGGAAGAACTTGTCCTTGGGCCATTCCAAGGCTTACCTGCCTGCGTCAGAATACCAATTGGACGCGGTGTTTGTGGAACAGCTGTAAGTAAAGCAGAAACAATGGTGGTAAGAGACGTACATGACTTCCCAGGGCATATTGCCTGCGATGCCGCTTCCCAATCTGAAATCGTTATTCCCTTGAAAAAAGAAGGAGAGGTTATCGGTGTTCTTGATATCGACAGTCCAATCGTTAATCGCTTTTCTAAGGAAGATCAAGAGGGGTTAGAGCTATTCGTAAAAACCTTACTCCTCCATTTATAAAAAAATACCCTGAAATGATTTATTGTCATTTCAGGGTATTTTTCGTAAAAAGATGACTGACGTTTTATTTCGTGAAATCGATTTCCGTTCCAACTGAGCGCTTTCCGAGTGGCGTCAGATGTGCCCCAAAGAGTTGTCCAGCCTCCACCGAAATGTCATCCCTAATTTTAATAGCGAGCTATTAATTTATTTGATACGGTCGATCATGCATACAAAATCGATTTTTACCGCTATTTTTCGCTTCATAAAGCGCTGTATCTGCATGTAGGAAAACAGATTGAAACGCTGGACGATACTGTTCATTCCATGTTATGAGACCTGCTGAAATTGTCACCTGAGGATCTGTTGTATTTGGAATTACTGCAACGATTGTTGCTGCCAATTCGATTGCTTCTTTCTCATCAATATCCGGGACATACACAGACATTTCCTCTCCACCCCAGCGTGCACAAATACCACGAGCTCCAATCATTTCTTTTAACTGTACCGCAATTTGCATAAGAATTTTATCACCAATCTGATGACCATACGTATCATTAACACGTTTGAAATTATCAATGTCAATAAGTAAGAACATCCCCGATTGATCATTTTTAAGTGACTTTTCTACATATTGATCTAAATAACTTCTTGCATACAATTTTGTTAAATGGTCCAAATCTACCATTTCCTGAAGTTTATTGCGTAATATTGAGTTTGCAATTGCTAAAGAAGAATGATGGATTAATGATTGCATTAATTTAAAGCTATCAAACGAAAAGAAATATGGCTCCTTGTGTAACACAATACTAAAGCCATTAATTTTTTCTTCCATTAAAATCGGGATTGCCATAATTGAACGATATTCAACTTGATTAGAGGTTAATCGGCTGAAATCAGCAATAAATAGTGGATCATTGGTATTTTCAAAATGTTGTTCAACATGTTTTATAAATGTTTGACCCTTTTCTGTATTAAATAAAGCCGTGCTAGCATCCGTCACTTCAAATGTGTCATTATGCTTAAAAGCGAAGCAAACTTCCATTGGTTGAAAGGATTTCATTAACTGCTTTTGAAGGAAAAGCAACATTTCATTAATGTCTAACCTCATATTTAAACGATGTGATGTTTCATTGATGAGTTGCAAATCACTCACAAGGCGATGTGATTGATGATATAATTTTGCATTTTCGAGCGCATTTCCTGATGTTTGCGCTAGCATTCGTACAAAATCTTTTTCAGTCGTAGAAAAAAGATACGTTGTAGGTGCAATTACTTGTAAAATGCCATAAATAGCTTGTCTCCCTTTAATAGGGGCGTTTAATACTCGACAATTCAAATCGCTAGCAAGCTCCGTCGTCAGCTCTCCCGAGACAAAAGCTTCAACCGTCGCAGGCCTTTCAGATAAGTAATCAAAAAGCTTAATATCGATAGTCGTATGGCGGTCTTGATCATTCGATAGTATAAGCTCCACATTAAATTCGGGAAAATTACCCTTAATATTTTTTAAGACATTTTCTAAAATTAAATCAATATTCATAGTTGAATGAAATAAATCTGTCATATTATACAATTTTCTATATTGATCTTCATTCACTTTTACTTCATAATTTTCTCTAATCAACTGAAGAACCTTTGTAAGCGTTTCGACAAACTTTTCCCCGTAATCCGAAGTCATAAAGTCTGTCCATGCATCGGTTGCCTCGACGAGTAGCACACCAATTGGATTCTTGCCTTCTGCTTGGAAAAGCACCATATCTGTCATCGTCATATAGGCGTCTTTTTCTTTTAATATATAGGGAATTTTCACCATCTTCTGTTGATAAAAGCTAGCTTCAATCATTAACCATGACACAGCATTTAGTTTTGTTTCAATTGTTACAGTAGCCATCTCTTCAATCGGTATTAAAGAATTACCTTCGAAACCGAGAAATGCCACATTTACAATTCCAAAGCGCTTCTTTAGACACTGTTTCAATGGGTTAAAATACCCATTAAAACCAGCTTGTTCCTTAGAACTCACCCAAATGCTTAAAACATCTGATTTTATATATTTTAGCGTTTGTAAATGGTCTGTCATGAAATCACCTTTTCTATATAACGTCCAAATCAAATACTATTAACTTATAGTATATTATACATAATTTGAGTCATTTTGACTATGTTATTCTATTTCACTTTTACATTTTACATATCACACTGTATCATTAACTATTCCTGAATATCGAAAAATGTATAGGGAGGAAATTTTTACTATTGTCCATTTTCAAAAATAATTAGCCTAATAATTGACGTCTATATAATAAGCAGTTACAATGTAGTTTGTGTAAAATAAACGCAGCAGTGGTATGAGCTTATTACTGTATTTTATTCCTCTATTTTATTTAGTATAACTAAACAGATTCAAATAGATGGTGTATCGCGTAACCTAACGGCTGCATAGGCGAAAATACATGAAAATAAAATGCGTATAAGAATGGGTACTACTGGTTTTTGTTTTACAACAATAAAACCAAATTTAAAGGAGGAGACAACAATATGTCTCGTTATACAGGTCCATCTTGGAAATTATCACGTCGTCTTGGTATCTCACTAAGCGGTACAGGTAAAGAAATCGAAAAACGCCCTTACGCACCAGGTCAACACGGTCCAAACCAACGTAAAAAATTATCAGAATACGGTTTACAACTTCAAGAAAAACAAAAACTTCGTCACATGTACGGCATGAACGAACGTCAATTCCGTACTCTATTCGACCGCGCTGGTAAAATGAAAGGTGTTCACGGTGAAAACTTCATGGTTCTTCTTGAAACTCGCCTTGACAACCTAGTTTACCGTTTAGGTTTATCTCGTACTCGTCGTGGATCTCGTCAATTGGTAAACCACGGCCACATCTTAGTTGATGGCAAACGCGTTGATATTCCTTCATACAGCGTAAAACCAGGTCAAACGATTTCTCTTCGTGAAAAATCTCAAAACCTTGCTGTAGTAACAGAAGCAATCGAAGTAAACAACTTCGTACCTGACTACTTAACATTTGATGCTGACAAAAAAGAAGGTACATTCACTCGCCTTCCAGAGCGTTCTGAATTATCAGCTGAAATCAACGAAGCATTCATCGTAGAGTACTACTCTCGTTAATCTTTTAACGTTAGAATACTTTCGTTTCTTAAACCTCGCAACCTTGTTTATACAAGCGTTTGCGAGGTTTTTGTATTTAATCAGATAAGCGGAAATTTACGTTTTGATTGTGGGGATTCGAGGGAAATCTTCAGGAGCATTTTTACCTTAAAATTTATAAAAAGAACATACGGACAGGTGTACATAATTTTTATCAATTTTAAAATAAGATGATAGAGCTATCAAGTCACTCATGTTTTCTTTTCAAATGAGTGGCTTTCCTAAAAAAAGAATACATCATTACCCTAAAACGGAACATATGTTCTTTTTGTGATAATAAAAAATAGCCATATAGGCAAATTAAATGTATTTTCATACCATACTCAAGATCTATTATTATTGATATACACAGTTTCATCAACTTTTTCAACTTTGGCAACCAATTCTTTTTCCTCATTGTAGAGCAAATGACTTATACCGTGATAAATTTTCTTCAGTGCATTTTTACGAATAACATATATCATTTGCTGACTATAACTCATCTCTTGAGCTATCTTAACTATAGTCCATCCTTTTAAATATCTATATTTGATAAAGGCAAATTCCTTTTCGGGCATTATGTTTAACAACTCACTTATACATATGGCTACCATTTGATCTTTGGTTAATGTTCCGACTTTTTCTTTATTTATATATGGATACAATTTCAAATATTCTTCTACCAATTTATCTAATTTGCGTCCGTTCTTCTTCATTCCCATTTCCCCTTTCCCCTATTTTTCTGTTCCAAATTAATTCTTAACATTTTATTTAATCTTCGCTCTTGATTTTTGTGTCTTTAAGCTCATTTGTTAAATTAATAATCGCTATTTCTATGTTCTTCATACCCTTGTCCAATTTAACGAGTAATAACATTGAAACTACAACTGGGAACCCCAATTTAATAATAAATTTATAAAAATCAACATATTTCATAACATCAATCACACAGAAACGTATGTTCTTTTTTGTATTAACTATACTATAAATTCACATTGTATAACAATAAATTACGAAAATAAGGTATCATGAAGTGAAATGGTTTAATTAAATAAATTTTTGAGGTGAGACATGGAATTCGACATGATTATGAATATATATTTATTTGTTTTCGGCCTTATCCTTGCACTTAAAACGATTCTACTCTTAATTTTCACCCAGAAAAAACAACTAATTAACTTACTATTGAATCTAGCTTTACTTTTATTACTTACCAATTTTATAATTATTGTAAAAGATGAAGTGTTCATAACTTTTAACGTTAAAACTTTAGGAATAATTTTAATTGTGCTCGGATGCTACAGCTACTTTTTTTATCAACTTTATAAATTTTTCAAAAAAGCACATGAATAGTCCATCATGTGCTTTTCGTTTATTATCTTGTGTATGTCAAGTATTTTGCTGTAGTTATCTTGTCCTGATAAACGCCACCGTTTTTCGCTTTAAAAGAAATAGTAGTTCTAACTCCATCAGTTGCAGGTTCTATTTTCGTAATTATCTTATCCCCAGCTCTAGGAGTTGGAAATGGCTCATACTTAGTGTCATGTACCCAAACACCTCTTATTGTTGCACCTAATGAAATTACGGTAGTAGTTACAGATACAACTAACAAACTAGCAAAACCTAATAACGCAAAAGAACCCAGTGTAAATGTAGCGTTTATTTTCCAATTCAGTACATCTTTAGCCGTAAACTCGTAAGTAGCAGACGTTGTTGTCGCTAGATGTACTTTGCAATAAGCTGTGTCATACGTATATCCATTATTCGCCTTTATATGCACCTTGTATTCCCCAAAATATGGAGTTTCAACCGTTATAGAATCTTTTGCAGTCGCTTGGCTATAATCTTTTGAAAAAATAATTTTCCCATCTCCCGGTCGTTGCACTTGAATTGATCCACCGTAACCAATACCACCACTTTTGCTCCAAGAAATGCTTAAACTTTTTGTACCTGTTTTAGATACCTTTAAACCGAAATCTGAATTACCATTATTAATTGCCATTAAAAATTCCTCCTTGTGTTGTTTTTTGGAACAACTTAATCATAAGTTTTTTTAATGGCTTAAAACTCTGTTAAAAATACTACGATATTTCATGATTTATCTATTAAAACTCTATTAAGTAATCTATCATTCTCTATATAATGCTAAACGAAAAAAATAAAAATCCTAGTAACCTTGTTAATGGCTTCTAGGATTTTTTTCATCGCTTAAACTTTTATAACGATAGCTGTTGTATTTGATTTTAATACACTTTCCCTTTCCAGCTTTTTTCGTTTAGTTCGTAATAAAAGCCCTACCATTAGGTAAAGCAATGTAGTCATAATGCCTGCCGTTGGAGAAACAAGAAATTCTTTTCCCTGAGCAATTTTGATATATCCGTCAAGAATAAGTGGATTCACAAGCGCATCTTCTGTCATATGCATAAGGACAAGTGGCCAAATGCTCTTCGTCATTAAGTAAATTTCTGTATACATAACTGTCCAGCAAATCATCGTCACAATACCTATTAACGCAAATAGCCACCGATTTACAGGAAGTACGCTGAAGATATCACTTTCTGATAAGAACACTAAAAAATATGGACTATGCCAAGCTCCCCAAACACCACCCACAATAAAATACAACCAAAAATCATTTATTTTTAACGATGAAAGTTTACTTGTTAAATAACCTCTCCAAACTGATTCCTCAAAAAAGTTTTTAACAAATTGAATCAGTAAACCACTAATAAAAACTGAAACTAATGCATCTAAATTAAAATTTGAAAAATCCATCCAGCCAAATATATAGCTTAATAGCAAAACTATAAAAGTGATTATGGGATAGACTAGGAGTGAGACAATATACCATTTTATGTTGCCTTTCAAATTTGGCCATAAGCCTATATCTCGCCAACCATCTCCTGCAAATGCACGTAACAGTATAGTTGTAAGTAACGGAAATACTAGCCAAATTCCCATCCCAAGTGTGTCACCTTTAGGCTGTTCAGGGATGAAGCGATCTACAAAAACACCAAGCCAGCCACATAGCAAAACAACAACTATAAAGATTATTAAGTTGCGTTTAGTTTTCATTTTCAATCCGCCTCCCTGTTTTCAAGGATTGAAATAACCCACATTGTATTGGGACAAGGAGTTTCGGGATGCAGCGCAATGTATTGGGCGATTCCTTGAATTGAACACCAAAATGCTACCGCAAGAGCTTCAGCATTTCCCTGTTTAATTTCACCTAGCAATTGCCCCTTCTTTATTAATGGAGTACTCTTTTTTATTAATTTATCTGCTTCCATAAGCATTTCTTTTAAATCTTCCGACAAGGAATCAAGATGTTGTGCATTCTCCATTAGCACAAACATTTTTGCTGCAGATGGGTTTGTACTGATCATGTTAAACAAATCCGCAGCAGCCGCTGTAAAAATTGCTAATGGCGATTCATTCATAAAATTAAAATCCATCTTGAGTCTTTCACACCCTATGCGTATTAGCTCTTCATAAAGCTTTTCCTTAGAGTCAAAATAATGAAAAAGCAATCCCATGCTCATATCAGCGGCTTTAGCAATATCAGCAACTTTCGTTTCACCATACCCCTTCCGAATAAACAAATCTAATGCCGATTGTAAAATTAAGGCCCTTCGTTATTCTTTTTGTTCATGTCTAATCGACATTTTCCCCCACCCTTTTATTAAAAGTATTTTCATTGAAATATTATTCAATAAAATTACAAATATCCCTACAAAATGCCTAAATAATAAAAACTTCAATAAGTTTTTATTCCCGTTTGTAAATATCAATAAAAAAGGAACCTTTTATCTTTATGGAAGTCTAAATACAAAATATCGGAATAAAGGAGGAAATAATGGGGGTTTCTGAACTTACTGTGATGGTTTTAATTTATAGTGGGATCATGATTTTTTTCTTAGTACCCTTTAAAAAACATCAAAGCAAGGAAATTAAGCGTCCAATTACTTTTAAAGAAAGTCTACTGCATATCATTTTTCATAAAAAGGCTTTACTAGCTCTCCTTTTATTAGGCTTTTTGTTAGTAGCTATTTGGTTCGGTTATGAACAGGAGGTATATCATTTTAATGCTCACAGTGGTTATCCTCCTATAAATTCTGATTCAAAGGCAATTTTCTATATGTGCGCATTACTCGGATATACGGTCATTCTTTATTTAGTTCTCGCATTATGTATTTCCTTAAACATTTTAAAAAGAAGGAGAGAATAATTTTAAATATTCCTATAAATTATGACGATTTTATGTACTTTAAAATAGTAATTACACATTTAAAAAACAACATAATCACTACTATTATATTAAAAACAAATTATCAGTTATTTACTATTCAACACTCTCTTAAAATAGAACATATTTCCAAAAAATATATTTTACTTTCATAGTAAAACAATTTTCAAAACGTTTTCATATCAATACTACTAGACAATTCAACCTTTCATCATATCAAAAAACCATCTAACTTTTTTGTAAAATAATAACTCGATTAAAATTAACAATTTTAATAAAAATACGAGTTGAACTTTTACAGAGAATAGAATACTATGAATTTCGAAAGGTGGTTCGCCATCATTCAAGCAATAACAATTATTTTAAAGGGGTTGGAAATATGTCAGACGTTCTAAAGCAATTTGTTATGCCGAAAACAAACTTATTTGGACCTGGAGCAATTCAAGAAGTTGGTAAACGCTTAAATGATTTAGAAGTGAAAAAGACATTAATCGTAACAGATGAGGGCTTACACAAATTAGGTCTCTCTGAACAAATTGCTAACATCATTACAGCTGCTGGAATTGATGTAGCAATTTTCCCGAAAGCAGAACCGAATCCAACAGATCAAAACATTGAAGACGGGATTGCAGTGTATCATGCGGAAAACTGTGATTCAATCGTTTCTCTTGGAGGAGGTAGCGCACACGATGCAGCAAAAGGTATCGGACTTATTGCTTCGAATGGTGGACGCATTCATGATTACGAGGGCGTTGACAAATCAGAAAACCCACTAGTTCCATTAATCGCTATCAATACAACTGCTGGTACAGCAAGTGAAATGACTCGCTTTACAATTATTACGGATACAACTCGTAAAGTGAAGATGGCTATCGTAGACACACATGTTACTCCACTACTATCGATTAATGATCCAGAGCTAATGATTGGCTTACCTCCTGCTCTAACGGCGGCAACTGGTTTAGATGCATTAACACATGCAATCGAATCATTTGTGTCGACAAACGCAACTCCAATTACTGATGCATGCGCAGAAAAAGTATTTCAGCTAGTTCCTGAATATTTACCACGTGCCTATGCAAACGGTGCAGATTTAGAAGCACGCGAGCAAATGGTTTACGCACAATTTTTAGCAGGCATGGCGTTTAATAATGCATCACTTGGCTATGTACATGCAATTGCTCATCAATTAGGTGGTTTCTATAATCTACCGCATGGCGTATGTAACGCTATTCTATTGCCACATGTTTGCCGCTTCAACTTAACAGCACGTACTGAGCGCTTTGCAAAAATCGCTGAATTGTTAGGTGAAAACGTTGAAGGATTAAGTAAACGTGATGCTGCTGAGAGAGCAATTTTAGCAATTGAAAATCTTTCTAGAGATTTGAACATTCCAAGTGGCTTCCGCGAATTAGGGGCGAAGGATGAGGATATTGAAATCTTAGCGAAAAATGCAATGTTAGATGTATGTGCTGCAACAAACCCACGTAAAGCAACTTTAGAGGACATTAAACAAATTATTACAAATGCGATGGGCCCTGTAGCGAAAAAAGAAGAATCACTCGAAGCTATCGCACTTTCTTAATAAGTAATCAAAAGGCATGTCTCTAGCAGGCATGTCTCTTTTTATTGTGGTCAGCATTCGGGCATTGTATATGACCTCAACACTCGCTATACTTTTCTTAAAAAGAATGGGAGATAAGAAGATGCGTTTAATCTCAATTTGTCCAAGCAATACCGAACTTGTTGCTTATTTAGGCCTGACTGATCAGCTTGTCGGTGTCGATGATTTTTCGGATTGGCCATTATCAGTAAAAGACTTACCTCAGCTTGGCCCAGATTTATCAATTAATATGGATGCATTAGAAGCATTACAGCCTGATCTTGTACTTGCATCCTTAAGTGTCCCCGGCATGGAAAAAAATATTGAAGCGTTACAAGCTAGAAATATTCCCCATATTGTTTTTAATGCTAATTCATTAGAGGAAATCGCACAGGATCTCCATAAATTAGGTAAAGCCTGTGGGGTTGAAGGGCGTGCAAAAGAAATTTCTGAGGAATACTTACAATGTATCGATCGTCTTCGCACAGTGGCTCAAATGATTCCTAAAAAACCTACTCTCTATTGGGAGTGGTGGCCAAACCCTATCTTTACGCCAGGTAAAATAAATTGGCTAACTGAAATTAGTGCCATTGCTGGTGGGGAAAATCTGTTTCAAGATGTAGAGTTAGCAAGCGTGCAAACTGATTGGGCTGATGTAGTAAGGCGCAACCCAGACTATATTATGATGGCTTGGGTAGGAGTTGCCTTTGAGCGAATTCAACCGGCAAATTTATTAAAACGTTCACATGCGCAGGAGCTACAAGCCGTTAAAATGAATCAGCTTCACGTAATGGAAGAATGGCTTTATTGTCGCCCGTCACCACGCCTTATAGAGGGTGCATTAAAGCTAGCAAATATGCTTCACCCCAAAGAATATAAGCACGTAAAGCTTCCTAGTTTTTTAGATAGCTAAAATGAAAGTATGACCATTCGCCGAAACGAGGAGTTGATTTCCGTTCCGGCTGGGCGCTTTCCTGGGGGCGTCCGATGAGCCGCTTCACTCGCTTTGCTCGCTCCAGGGTCTCATCTGTGACGCTAATCCCCAAGGAGTCGCCCAGCCTCCACTCCAATCAACCAATTTATTTAGCGTGTATTTTCTGGCATGTCACTTTAATTTTAAGTGATAAAACGAAGCATCCGCGCATAACAAAGCTAAGGAAGCAGCTCGACGTTTGCCCATAGGAGAGCGAATAAAGCAATCCTTGACCCTTTTCCAACATAACAAAACATCCCCTCAAATTTCGAGGGGATGTTTTGTTTGTGAGTCTGGAATCGGCTTTGTGCTTAGGCCAGCAGATGTTTTTTGTGCGAAAGCGCAGCGGCAGCAAGGAGTTTTGTCTGTGCGAAAGCGAAGCGACAGCAACAACATGATGTTAGTCACTCAGTCGTTGCCACAGGACGTGGCGTTCTTAGACTGAGTTCCTCTATTTCAGCGGATGTTTGGATACCCGTTGAAAAATGACTTAAAACCGCATTCATCTCACCAACTATAGAGGTGAGAGACTTCTGTACCTGTCGCTACGCTTTCGGTACAAAATCCTTTGCTGGAAGAAGTTAAACAAACTTCACCATATGGTATTTTTTCTTGCCGCGACGAACAATGCTGAATGCATCTTCTAAACGATCTTTGCCGTCGATCACATATTCTAATTCAGTGACCTTTTCACCATTCACGCTAATTGCACCATTTGTTACGTCTTCACGAGCTTGACGTTTTGAAGGAGAAATACCCGCTTCCACAAGTAAGTCCACGATGTTTTTATCTTCTTTCGCCATTTCAATAGAAGGAACATCTTTAAACGCATCCTTCATTTCATCAGCAGAAAGTGCTTTTAAGTCACCCGAGAATAAAGCAGCTGTAATGCGGATTGCTTGGTCTAATGCTTCTTGACCATGAATTAAGCGAGTCATTTCTTCAGCTAGTGCTTTTTGTGCCTTACGTAAATGTGGCTCCCCTTCTACAGATACTGCTAAAGCTTCAATCTCTTCACGAGAAAGGAATGTAAAGATTTTTAAGTATTTTACAACATCAGCATCCGCAGCATTAATCCAGAATTGGTAGAACTCATATGGAGATGTTTTCTTGCTATCTAACCATACAGCTCCACCTGCTGTTTTACCAAATTTCGTACCGTCTGCTTTCGTTACTAAAGGAATTGTTATACCAAAAGCTTTCGTCTCTTCCTCATGTGTTTTACGAATAACTTCTAAACCAGTTGTAATATTCCCCCACTGGTCAGAGCCACCTACTTGAATGCGACAGTTGTAATGGTTGTATAAATGATTGTAATCAATACCTTGAATTAATGTATACGCAAACTCAGTAAATGAAATCCCTGTATCAAGGCGTGATGCAATCGTATCCTTTGCTAACATGTAGTTCACGTTAATTAATTTCCCATAATCACGTAAAAACTCAATCGTATTTATATTGCCAATCCAGTCACGGTTATTAACTAACTGCGCACCATTACCATCTTCTGCAAAGTCAAAAATACGCTCTAATTGGCTACGGATACCTTGAACATTTTTATCAATTTGCTCAACTGTTTGTAATTGGCGTTCTTCAGAGCGACCAGATGGATCTCCAATCATACCAGTCGCACCACCAACTAACAAAATTGGACGGTGGCCCGCTTTTTGGAATCGACGTAGCGTTAAAAGAGGCACAATATGTCCAATATGCATAGAATCCGCAGTTGGATCAACACCACAGTATAAAGAAACAGATTGTTCATCTAATAATTTGACCATACCTTCAGCATCAGTTTGTTGGTATAACAATCCGCGCCATTCTAAGTCTTGTAATAATTCATTCGTCATTTTTATTCCTCCTAATTGTTTAATAATTCCGTGTAGGGAGAAACAAAAAAGTCCCTACACGCAAAAAATTGCATGCAGGGACGTTAAAAACTAACGCGGTACCACCCAGCTTGAAGATGTCATCCATCTTCCTCTTCATTCAACCGCCTTTATCGCAGGCGCGCACGTCTAAGCTCCAAGCACGTAATTCGTCTCTACATTATGACCAGCTTTCACCAACCGCCGGCTCTCTATACAGGGAATATAGACACTACTGCAAGCTCTTCTTCACTAGAAAACTATAAGCATTATTCTAAACGATTCTTTTTCATTGTCAATAATTATGTTCGACCTAAATCAATATGTGCTATAATAGACAAGATTTTAGGAGGTCGATACATTGAAAGATTGGATTGAGAAAATCAATGCAAAGATCGATGATTTAATTCAACAAAAATGGATGAAGAAATTACGTATTTCAGGAAGTGTTGCCTGGAACTTATTTTTACTATTTTTAGTCTTTGCATTGGTAGGCACTGTATTTGCCGGTTCAGTTGGCGCTGGTTATTTTGCTTCACTTGTAAAAGAAGAGCCACTACGCTCTAAGGAAGAATTAAGAAAAGAAATTTTCAACTACGATTCAACAAGTGAAATTTATTTTGCCAACGATATTTATATCGGAAAATTACGTACGGATTTAGACCGTCGAGTAACAACATTAAACGATGTCGCACCTGATGTTGTGAATGCGGTATTAGCGACAGAGGACGAGTATTTCCGTGAACATAACGGAATAGTTCCGAAGGCCGTCATCCGTGGGCTAGTTCAAGACGTAACCAACTCTTCCACACAAACTGGTGGCTCTACATTAACACAACAGCTTATTAAAAACCAAGTATTAACAAATGAAGTATCTTATGAACGAAAAGCAAAAGAACTTTTACTTGCAATGCGTTTAGAGCACTTTATGAAAAAGGAAGAAATTTTAGAGGCCTATTTAAACATAATTCCTTATGGTCGTAATGCTTCCGGTCGAAACATTGCAGGAGTAGAAACAGCTGCTGAAGGTATTTTCGATGTAAAAGCAAAGGATTTATCGCTTCCTCAAGCAGCGTATATAGCTGGTATTCCTCAATCACCTTTTGCTTACACACCTTTCACAAATACAGGTGTACTTAAAAGTAAAGAAGCTCTTCAACCGGGTATTGATCGTATGAAAACTGTACTTTATCGTATGAAAGACGCAGGTTATATTAACGAAGCTCAATATAAAGAAGCACTCGCTTACGATATCACTGCTGACTTCCGTTCACCAGAGATGCGCGCAGAAGATCGCTACCCATGGCTAACGTATGAGCTTGAAAATCGAGCAAAAGACATTATTGCAGAAAAACTAGCAGAAGAAGATGGTATTGATCCAGAACGCTTAAAAAATGAGAAAAAGTTAAAAGATAAGTATACGATCCTAGCAGATCGTGATGTCCGCTCAAAAGGTTATCGTATCTATTCAACTATTAATAAGGATATGTACGATTCGATGCAAAAAGCAGCGGAAAACTTTCAAAATTACGGTCATACTTACACCGTTAAAGACAAAGATCCTGTAACAGGTGAAGAAATCGATGTTCAAATGCCTGTACAGGTTGGTAGTATTTTAATCGAAAATACTACTGGACGTATTTTAAGCTTTGTCGGTGGTCGTGATTTTGAATTAAAAAGTTATAACTACGCTACACAGGCAAAACGCTCAAATGGCTCAACAATGAAGCCTTTACTCGTATATGCACCTGCAATAGAATATGGTGTAATCGGTGCAGGTAGCCCATTAGTCGACGTAAAATTCTCTATTCCCGGATGGAGCCCAACAAACTATAATACTAATGATGAACGAGGGCTTATCCCTGCACGTGAGGCATTAGCGAGTTCACAAAACTTATCAACTGCACGTCTATATTATAGTATTCTTAACAGACGTCCTGCCGATTATTTAGTAAAGATGGGAATCACAACCCTAAAGCCTAATGATTTCACAAACCCTTCTGCTAGTCTTGGGGCCGTAGAAGATGGTATTACGGTTGAAGAGAACACCAATGCCTATGCAACTTTTGCAAATGGTGGACAATTCATTGACTCTTATATGATTGATAGAATTGAAGACCAAAATGGAAATATCATTTATAAACACGAAGTTAAACCTGAACAAGTATTTAGTCCTGAAACTTCTTATATCATTACTGATATGTTACGAGATGTGCTAACAAAAGGAACAGGTACAGTTGCAAGAAATACATTAAAATTCTCTGCTGACTTTGCCGCTAAAACAGGTACTTCACAACAATACAAAGACGTTTGGCTAGTTGGCTATAACCCGAATGTTTCTCTTGGTGTATGGATGGGTTATGATAAAAATCAATCACTGGATGCATTTAATAATACGTATCAACAGCCTAGTGTGCGAATTAACAAACTATGGGGAACATTAATGAATTCTGTGTATGATGTAGATCCACAATTAATTGCCCCTAAAACTAGATTTACGCAACCGAAAAACGTTGTCACTGCATCATTCTGTGGTATTTCTGGTTTAGCGCCATCTGCAGCATGTGCTAATGCTGGTCTCGTGCGCTCTGATTTGTTTAACGCAAAAGTATTTTTACCTTCACAAGCTGATGATAGCTTAGCTTCTTCAAGCGTTGTTACGATAAAAGGTAAAACTTATAATGCACTTCCTAGCACACCGGCAGAATTTGTAAAAGCAGGCGGTGCAGGTATTAATCAGGCATTTATTAAACGAATGCTAGGCCCACTTGGCGGTAACCCGGCCAGCCTATTACCAAAAAATTCGTCATTATCGAATTCATCGGTGTCTGCTGTTAATTTCCCAGCAGATCAAAATCCGCCAGCGGCAGTATCTGCTTCAATTAATGGGAATACATTATCTTGGACAGGCTCTTCAAATGATGTAGTCGGTTACCGAATATATAAAGTAACAAATGGTGGAAGAATTCTTGTCGGATCAGTGCTTGAATCATCACAAAGTATGACGGTAGCAAGTGGTCAAGCCTATGTTGTTGTCGCTGTAGATATTACAGGTTTAACTTCATCGCAATCCAATACCGTTTCTACTGGTGGTAGCGCAAGTGAAAAACAACCTAAAAAAGACAAGCAAGAAGAGGTCCCACCAACTACTCCACCTACCGACGGCAATGACTCGAACAATAATGAAAATGGTTCGGAAAATGGCGGTGGGTCTGATGGTAGTAACGGGAATGGCTCCAATAGCGGTAACGGTTCTGGAAACACTGGAAATGGCTCCAATAACGGCAACGGTTCCGGAAACACTGGAAATGGTTCCAATAACGGCAGCGGTTCCGAAAATACTGGAAATGGCTCCAATAACGGCAGCGGTTCCGGAAATACTGGCAATGGCTCCAATAATGGCAATGGTTCCGGAAACAACGGGAACGGCTCTAATGGAGGAAACAACGGAAATACAACTCCACCGCCCGATCCACCTAAACAACAATAAACAAGCATGGCATACTACGATTAAAAATTAATTGTAGTATGCCTGTTTTTTTGTCATTATAAAGGGGACTACAAATTTGAAGGGGTGGAAATAATTGAACATTTTAGTTTTAGGAGGCACTCGCTTTTTTGGTAAAAAGCTTGTTGAACTCTGTCTTCAAAATGGGCATAGTGTAACTATTTTAACACGTGGACAAAGCGGAAATCCTTTTGATGCGAAGGTGAAACAGCTAATTGTTAATCGAGATGATGCCGATTCGTTGTCACAAGCACTATCAAGTACTACGTGGGATATTGTCTATGATAATATTTGCTATTCTCCCAATGAAGCTCATAAAATATGTGAAATTTTAGAAGGTAAAACGAAAAAGTTCGTTTTTACATCTACTCTATCCACCTACGAATTAGACGGTACTGTCAAAACAGAAGAAGATTTTAATCCATATGATTATGAAGTTCGAATGGGGAATCGTGATAATTTTTCATATGGTGAAGGTAAGCGTCAAGCAGAGGCAGTACTGTTCAAAGAAGCTACGTTCCCTGTTGTCGCTGTACGTTTTCCGATTGTTATGGGTGAGAACGACTATACACGCCGTTTACATTTTCATGTTGAACGAATTTTACAGGAACAGTCTATTTCATTGCCAAATATTGAAGCAAAAATGAACTATATTACGGATGATGAAGCAGCTGCATTTTTATATTTTGCAGGGATTACCCCTATTGAAGGACCTTATAATGCAACAGCTACAGGTGCAATTTCGTTAAAAGATTTGCTGGGGCTTATTGAAGAAACAACGGGAAAGCATGCAAAAATTTCTCTTATAAGTGGCGATGAAGAGTCTCAGTCACCATATGGGGTTCCAGCAGATTGGTATATGTCAACTACAAAAGCAGAAGCGGCAGGCTTTACATTTAGTCAACTTCATGACTGGCTCCCTACTCTAGTGAAAACATTAGTAAAAGAGCTGCAATAAAGTGAAACTTTAATCGGT